>NC_017738.1 GCF_000259255.1 Helicobacter cetorum MIT 00-7128 | reverse complement strand
TAACGGAGTGCTACCCACTACAAACTCCCGCCCATTAGTTAGAAACTAATTACTCCAAATTCGCTTAACACTAGGATTAACAACCATGTCATATCGTCTTAGGCTGTTATTATAGTCGTTACTCATTCAAAAACATTTTAGAAAAAAATTAGTGCGAGTATGATTAGAGAGTTCAGTAAAAAATATTTAGGTTATCAACCAAAGATGACAAGAGCCGACAGACTAGCAAGTGAAAAAGCAAGAAAACAAGCCGAACAAGATGCACAAAGAAAAGCATGGGAAAAAATGGAGCGTCAATTTTGATAAGAGCCAAAAATTTTCTTTTTAACAAATTTTACATTTTGGTAAAAAATACATGATTTTTTAAGGTGCTATACCTTCTCTTGATAATATACAAATAATTATTTCTGTGAATTTGGTATTCTAGCCATTTATACAAGGGAGTTACAAGGACATGTTAAAGTGAGATGATTTTTACAAAATTTGAAAGAAAACTCGCTATAATTTTCGGTGACCAAACTTCAAATTAAAGGCGAGTTAAACACATGAAAAATAGTAGCCAAAAACAACTAAAAAATACAAGTAATTTACAAAAAACCCAAGAAAAAATTTTTACCAAGAAAACCAAGTTAAATTGAGCGAACTTTACAAAGAGATAGATTTGCCTAAAAATTCAAGCCGTTGTTTTAATTGCGGAAAAATACTCAAAGGCGGAATTTTTAAAAAATTACCCTACAACCAAGCCGACCTAGAACAAGCTCTAATTTTAGAAACCTTACAAAAAGACTACGACAAAAACGCAACCTACGAAAACCTAGAACAAAAAGTCATGCGTTTAAAATCCTACTACTGCATGAATAAATTCTGCCCTGTGTGTGCATGGAAAAAATCCAACCGAGTAAGCTTACAGCTTTTAAGAGCTTTAGCACTCTATGCCAAAGACAGCCCCAATGTTAAACTAGGCTTTTTGTTTTTAACACTCACTTGTAAGAACCCCAAAATTGAAGATTTAAGCGAGTGTGTAAAAGCCATGAACACGGCATGGTTTAAAATGTGGAGTAACAAAACTCTAAAAGAAAAAGGCAAGAAAGCCCACCGATTAAGCGATAGAATACTAGGCTATTTTAGGGCTACCGAGTTTCTAGGGAGCAACACCCCACTAGGACAAGCCCACCCCCATTTTCATGTGCTTTTAGTCGTTAATGAAAAAAGTTATTTCGGTAAAAACTACATAAGCCAAGCCAAATGGCTAGAAATGTGGCAACGCTACTTTACCTACACCGAAAGTGAAATCCTAGACATACGCAAAATAACGCCCAAATTTAAGCCTAAAACCAAAAATCTACCCAAAGGCATAATAGACATACCCTCCTACATTCTAAACGCAAATAAAAGCGATTTACACGCAAATCTAGCCCAAAACCTACCCAACAGCAACATTGAAGTTTTAGAACACGCCATAAAAGAAGTCAGCAAATACTGCGTTAAGGGCGATAAAATCCAAGAGCTAATCTCTCTTTTTAACTCATTTGTAAGCTCATCTAAACTATCAATTTTTGTAAAATTAGCCCCACTCTCTACATCTTTAATCGCTTGTAAAGTCTCTAAGTTTTTAGCTTTTTTCTCATCTTTTTTAGCTTGTGAGTATTGCTTTTTAATCTCTCTCATTTGTGTTTTAATTTCTAAAACTTTACTTTGATATTTAGCTAATTGTTTTTCTAATTTGCCAAATTCTTTATAAAACTTAACTCCAATTTCTACATCTTTTAACATTTCAGCTCCTTGTATTAAACGACATTGTAGCCCCATTATATCTAAACTTTAATCAATCTATGCTAAACTATAATTAAAAGGGGCGAGCATATATTTTGTATTACAAAATAGCTCGCAGTGGAGCGAACCCCCCCTTGACCCCCCAAAATCAAAATAAGGGAATAAGTGAGTATTCAAACAAATAAACAAGTCATTAAAAGTCTTAGATTATCTAAAGAGCAATGGCAAACTATCCAAACTCAAATGCAAGAAAAAAATCTAAACTTCTCGCAATTAGTTTTAAACTCTCTTTTAACTCAAAACTCACAAGCTCCTATAAAAAATAAAAAACAAAAAGCTATTGTTAATAAAGAGCTAGTTATTGAATTAGCTAAGTGGGGAAACAATTTAAATCAAATTGCTAAACATCTCAACACTAATAAGGGGGTATGGGATAGATTAGCCTTAGAGCAACTGATAGAAATTAGTCATCAATTAGAACAACTAAGAGCTAAGTATGTTAGTTAAATTTTGGGGGACTAATCAAGGGGGCGGTGATGGTGATGGGAGCGTTAATTACTTGCTTAATGAAAGAGTGGAACAAGGCACAGCTAAAGTTTTAAGGGGCGACCCTAATCTAACTAAAAGCCTTTTACTCTCTCTCACTCAAAAACACAAGGCATGTGTTGGGTGCTTATCCTTTGAAGAGCCAAATATTGATGAGAGCCTAAAATACGAACTTATGGAAAGTTTTGAAAATGCCTTACTCACAGAAAACATGCAAAATCGCTACAACATTTTATGGGTAGAACACACAGACAAGGGGCGTTTGGAGTTAAATTTTGTTATACCTAGAATTGATTTGATAACTCAAAAAGCTTTTACCCCTTACTATCATAGTGCGGACATTACACGCATTGACCTATGGAAAGATTGTATCAACCTAAAACACAATTTTACAAACCCTAAAGACTTAGAAAAACAGCACAATATACAACAACACCAAACTAAAAACCCCCAAAATAAAGAACTTTTAGCAACCTATGAAAAACTAGACAAGCTCATACAAGACAACTTAGGAAAGCTATTTAACAGCCGAGATGACATCATTAATTTTTTAAAAGATAGTCAGTGCGAAGTTACTAGACAAGGCAAGGATTATATTAGTGTCAAGCTACCCAACGAACCTAAAGCCAAACGATTGAAAGGATTTTACTACAATGAAACATTTAGAAGTATTACAGACATTAGAGAGCAAATTCGCGAAGTTAGACAGCGAGAGAGCCAACGAGAACGCCCAAATAATCAAAGAGATAGCGACAATCATGCAGAACTTTTGCGAGAGCTTGAAAACAAGCTACACAGACACATTGAATACAAACAACGCTACTATGAAAAATTACATCAATCTACTTCAAACAACAAAAGAGAGCCTAAAGAACAGCTACCTAGAGTTAGAGACAGCCAACAATCAACACAACAAGATTATGCAAACGAAACTACAAGAGCTAGAGAAACAGGTCCACAAGAACCTAGCCAAGAAATCTTTACTAATGCCCCTAACTTTCATTATGGGGCTAGTCATCATGGGGGCAATATTAGTGGGGGCATACTTTCTAATCATTCTACCCAACAAGGACAAGGAATTAGAGCTTTCACAGAAAGAAGTTTTTCAATTAAAGCGAGAGATAGACAGACTAGAAAACGCCAACCTACAGAGAATTTACAACCAAATGCCGACCAAGAAATAAGGGAAAAACATGCAGAACGAATGCTTAAGTATGCTACAGAATGTTTTAATCAAAGAAGTAGAGAACTTACAGAACGAGAAAGAGAGCTTACTACAAGCAAAGAACAGCGAGATAGCGAGTTTAGAGAACGACAGAAACGAGCTATTAACCAAGCTAGAGAAAGTTACAGCAGAATTTCAAAGGCTAAGCAACGATTACGAGAGCCTAGAGACAGAAACCTTAAACTTGAAAGAGAGCTACGAAACATTGCTTCAAACACACAACGCACTACTAGTCAAATTTCAATCCTTAGAAACGACAGAGAGAGCCGAATTAAAGCAAGTGATACAAACCTTAGAACAGAAAGAAATCATGCTCAAAAACGATTTAAAAGCGGACTACGAGCAGATTTTACAACAAGAATTACAGAACGCTCAAATCAAAGAGCAAGAGACTTCACAAGCTCAATACAAGACACTACAAACACAATTAGAGAATTTCAAAACAACTCTCAAACAAGAGCTAGAACAATCTTACACGGAATTTACACAAGAACACGAGACACAATTAACGCAATTAAAAACATCTACAGAAACGCAAAAGAGCGAATTAGCGACTTCTTTCAGCCAACAAATGAGCGACTTTCAAAGCGAATGGAACAAGAAACAAGAGAGCTTTCAAAACGAGTGGGGGAGCAAGAACAACGACTTAGAGAGCAAGATACAAGGACATCAAACTTGGCTGACAAGATTGCAGAGCATAATCAAAAGATAGAAAATAGCAGAAGTAAGGGAATGGGCGGTAGATAGTGGCATTAAAAAAGTAGCTTTTAGCTTTCTAGCCCCCTAAATTACGATATTCAAAAACTAACTAAGAATTTACATTATATCAATTTCTTAGTTATGCTATAATTTGGCATTGAAAAACTCTTTTTTAGGGGTGTTTTTGGCATTGAAAAACTCTTTTTTGGCATTGAAAAACTCTTTTTTGGCGATTTCAAGTCCGTATTCAAGGGGGTTGAAATGGCTGTAAACAAGAATAAAACAAGATTAATAGTTAAACAAGGGCAAAATCAAAAAATTGAAAGGACAAAAAATGGCAAAATCTCTCTCAAACTCTAAACCTAAAACGCCTAAGAAACCTAAAATTCAAAAGGCTTTAATAACCCAAGACAATCGTTTTATCTACTCGCAATACGACATGAACCTTTTGGAGCTGAAATTTTTCTACTGGATAGCTTCTAAGATTAACCCCTTAATAGACACTGATTTTAGGGAATATGAAATCTCTATCCAAGAAATCATGGGCGTTTTAGGGCATAAATCCAAAGACAACCATACCCTTATCAAAGACGCTCTTAAAAACTTGTCTAAAAGAATTGTTGAAGAAGATAATCTCGTAATTAACGAAGTTACCAACAAAGCAAGTGGGACTTATACAGCAATCACTATTTTTGAATTTTTACAATACGATGCCGACAAGTCGGTATTTAAGTGTCAAATCAATAAACGCATGAAACCCTACTTATTAGGGCTTAAAGAGAAATTTACTCAAACTCCTTTAGAGTGTATTTTATCCATGCGAAGTTATTATGGGGTTAGAATTTATCAAATGCTTTTAAGTGAGATACGCCAAAATAGAAATACGCTCAAGCTTAATGTAGCTTATTTACAAAATATCCTAAGTGTGCCAAATAGCTTGTTAGTGTGGCAAGACTTTAAACGCTTTGTTTTGGAAAAAGCCCAAAAAGAAATCAACAAATACAGCGACATTGTGTTAGTAGAAGTTGAACCCCACAAGCAAGGGCGTAAGATTGTAGATATTACTTTCCACTTTGAATACAAGACTACAGACAAAAAGCTTTTACAAGAGCAAAACAAAGAACTAAACTACACTGACAAAATTATTAAGGGATTGAATGCATTTGTAGGTAAAAGCATTGCTTGTCAGCAAAACGCTGATAAGAGCTGGACTTGTGGAGTTTATGACGGCGATTACAAAATTTTGAAATTTGATAGCCTTAGCCAAGAAGTTAAGGACATTGTTACTGAGAATGGTAAAAAGCCCTATAAACACCCCTACATTGTGCGTATAGGCTTGTATTCTAACGCTCCTAGAAAGCTTGTAGCAAATTTTTGTGTAAGAGACTATAAAACGCTTGAAAAGTTAAAAGAACGCCAAGAGATAGCAGAGAGTGAGTTTTATACCGACCTAGAACGCACAAAAACAGCCCTAGAATTTAAAAATGCTCTTAAGCAAGGTAATTTATTAGATTTGCTTGAAAAACGCAAAAAATCGCAAAATTAGCGATTTAAAACGCTAGCAACCATAGACTTTAAGACCCTAGCTTACGCTAGAGCCAAAAAATTTTAGTATAATGGTGTTGCGAGAACCATTATAACTATGATTGCTAATAGTAATTTCATAGTGGGTTATCTCTCTTTCGGGATAACCGCCCACTGAGATCCCCAACCCTAACATACTCCACATAGTCGCAACAAGAGAAAAACCTAAAAAATTACTATTTGCGTAGAGCCAACCAAGATATACGCATTACCAAAACATTTACGAGTATCCAACACAAAAAAGCAAAGTGCGTGGTCGTGGGGGCAGTGGCATGGGCGGTTTGTAGTGGCATTGAAAAAAGTATCTTTTAGCTTTCTAAACCCCTTAATTACGATATTCAAATACTAACTACTACTTTTTTAATTTTATTAAAAATAGTTTTTGTGGTATAATTTAGTGTTTTTGTAGATAAAAAAGTAGTTTTTAGGGGTGTTTTTGTAGATAAAAAAGTAGTTTTTAACGATAAAAAAGTAGTTTTTAGCCCAAAATTCACCCCCCCAGACCCCTAAAACACGAGACCCTTTTTCGTCTAAACAAGAATAAAACAAGATTAATTGTTAAACAAGGGCGAAAAACAAAAAATTGAAAGGAAAAAAATGGCTAAATCCATACCAAATTCAAAACCTAAAAAGAGCTATAAAAAACCCAAAGTTCAAAAGAACCTAATCGCACAAGATAACCGACTGATTTATTCTCAATACGATGAAATGACTACTAATGAGTTAAAGGTCTTTTTATGGTCTGTTTCTAAACTCAATCCTTTACAAGATACGCATTTTATCCCTTGTAAAGCTCCTATTAGTGAAATTTTAGGGGCTTTAGATCATGAAAACTTAGATGCTAACTACACTTACATTAGAAAGCTATGTGATAGTCTTTCTAAACGAGCTTTCACTGATGATACGATTAGTATTGACCCCACAACTAATAAGCAAGTTAAGAGCTTTAGGTCTATGCCTATTTTTCAAGTCTTAGAATACACAGAGGGACAAGCCGAGATTACTTACCAACTTAACGACTATATGCGACCCTACTTACTAGGACTTAAAGAGAGATTTACCCAAACCCCCCTAGATTGTATTTTGCCTATGAAAAGCTATTATGCAATACGCATTTATCAAATGCTTTTAAGCGAAATTAAGCAGAACAAAAACACTTTAAAAATCAATGTAGCTTACTTACAGAGCATTCTAAGCGTGCCAAAGAGCTTGTTAGTATGGGATAATTTTAATCGTAAGGTTTTAAAACAAGCCCAAAAAGAAATCAACAAATACAGCAACATTGTGCTAGTAGAAGTTGAAAACCACAAGCAAGGGCGTAAGATTGTAGATATTACTTTTCATTTTGAATACAAGACTACAGACAAAAAACTTTTACAAGAGCAGAGCAAAGAGCTACATTACATCGAAAAAATTATTAAGGGGTTGAATGCGTTTGTAGGTAAAAACATTGCTTGTCAGCAAAATGCCGATAAGAGCTGGACTTGTGGAGTTTATGACGGCGATTACAAAATTTTGAAATTTGATAGCCTTAGCCAAGAAGTTAAGGACATTGTTACTGAGAATGGTAAAAAGCCCTATAAACACCCCTACATTGTGCGTATAGGCTTGTATTCTAACGCTCCTAGAAAGCTTGTAGCAAATTTTTGTGTAAGAGACTATAAAACGCTTGAAAAGTTAAAAGAACGCCAAGAGATAGCAGAGAGTGAGTTTTATACCGACCTAGAACGCACAAAAACAGCCCTAGAATTTAAAAATGCTCTTAAGCAAGGTAATTTATTAGATTTGCTTGAAAAACGCAAAAAATCGCAAAATTAGCGATTTAAAAAAGCAAAATCCTAAAACAATTCGCTATGGCTACCTAACCTAAGCAACCAAAGAGTGTTATTTTTGACTATATAAACCAACAAAACATCAGGTTTAATGTGGCACTCTCTACAAGGATACCATTCGCCTTTTAGCATGTGGTCTTTATAGTTTGGAGCTAGTGTTTTTTGTTGCCTTAATTCCAAAACCACTTTATCAAGTAGCCTATCATCAAAGCCATTTTTGAGATATTTTTTGTAATCTTTCCTAAACAAATTATGATATTCAATATCCAGCATGTATCTCTAGAGCTTGAGAACTTAGAACAAGAAATTAAGGGGAATAAAACAAGCTTTTTACACAGCATTAAAGAAGTCATAGAAAAGAGCATTGAAAAAAAGCTTAGTTTTACAAAAATACATAGTTTTGGATATTTTAAGATTTTATCCCTAACTATAGCGGATTTTATCCCTAACTATAGCGGATTTTATCCCTAACTTGCCTAAAATTTAGTGATTTTTAGCCTAAAATGGCTTATAGTTAAGGATATTAAGATTATTTATCCACAACTATGCGGATTTTATCCACAACTATAGCGGATTTTATCCACAACTATGCGGATTTTATCCACAACTCATACCTTATAACAAAGTTTTACAAAGTAAAACAAAAAAGAAAAAGAAAAAAAGAAAAAAGCCAAATTAACTTAAGCTTTAGTTTTTTGACTAACTAAATTTTTCACCAAAAAACGCTTAAGTTTCAAACAACAATCGGTTCAAAACCGCTATTTGCTCGTTTCACTCGCTCTGCGGTTTTGTTTTTTTGGCTAGTAAGGGGAAAAAATTGTTTTTTACCTACGCCTTTTGCTATTCTGTGTTGGATATTCGTAGAAATTAGGCTCTATTTCGCTTGTATTTGCGTTTAAATCGTTTTTTAGCTGTGTAGGTATATCGTTAGTCGGTTTTTGATTTTGTGTTGATTGTAGGGCATTCTCGTGCGTTTTTTCTTGGTTGCTGTGTAGTTGTAGTCCTTTGTGAGCTTTGGGGTCATAATCAAGCCACGGCTCATTAGGGTGTAAAGTTTTAGATTGCTCTTTGGCTAATTCTTTAGCTCGCTCTCTTTCTAAACAAGCTTGATAGTGGGCTTTAACTCTAGCTTGTTCTTGTTTTCCAAATTCAATCCAAGGCTCAGTAGCGGTTTGTAGTTGGGCTTTTAGAGTTTGGTTTTCTTGCTGTAGTTCAGTGTTTTTGGCTGTTAGTTCTTGTAGTTTGGTGGTAAGCTCTGCTAATTGCTTGGCATATTCTCTAGCTTGCTGTAGTTCTTGTTCTTTGCTTTGAATTATGCTTTCTTTTGCGTTTAAATCGCTCAAATTTCGTTTTTTATCGTTTTCTAGTAGATTTACTCGGTTTTGCTCTTTTTCAAGCTTTAAAGCTAAAAATCTTAGCTCTAAGATAGGCTTAAAAACAAGTTTCGCACTTTCTTCGTCTATATTGTGGCGTTCCACTAATTTGTAGCACTCGGCAAAAAAACTCTCATCAGTATGTTTTTGTTTGTTTATAGCGTTTAGTTCTCTAAAAAACTCTTTTTTTAATCCTTGTCCCTTACTAGCTTGTCTTATTTGCTCTGTGTATTCTTTTTGCTGTTTTTTAGATAGATACTTTCTAGCGATTGTTCTTTGTCGTTTTATAGTTTGGTTGGCTTGTTCTAACTCCCTTATTAAGGCGGTTATTTGGGTATCTTTGTCGTGTATTTTGCTGTCTTTAGATTGTAATTCAACTTGGTGTAGCTCTTTTTCTTTTAAGCGTTCTTTACGCTCTTTTTCTTTCATTTGGGCGTATTTGCGTGGCTCTATGCGTTTAGCTCCACTTAGTCTTTTATCTTTACCACGCTCCATGCCTAGAATTTGGGCGATTTCGGTTTGCATGTCGGCAAATTTTCTAGGCGATAAGTGGGCTTTTCTCATCATGTTTTTGCCATTTTCTTTGTTGAGCGTAATAAACTCCATATGAGCGTGGTGGTTTATGTGGGGCTGATTATTTTCATCAATATAGCCTTCATCTCTGTGTATAGCGATTTGGTAGCACTGAAAACCATACTTAGCTTGGAAGTGGTCGGCTAGTTTCTCTAAGTCTTGCATGGTGGAAGTTTCTTTGAGATTGACTACTAGGCTCCATTGATAACTTGTGGCTTTAAATTTAGGAGCTTTGGGCTTTTTGTTTTTTTCATAGGCATTGATAGCATTTGTAATAATTTGATTTTTTAATACTCTTGCTTGAGCTGAAGTGCGATTAACTTCATTTTTCCCCCTAAATTCTTGGGGTATTAGATAGCTAGGGGCTAGGGTGCGGTCGTTATGTTTTTCTTGGATATTGTTGGTGGTTTTAAAATTACCACTTGCTAAAATACCCATTAAAACAATTCGCTATGACTACCTAGCCTTACTAAAATAAGCTCATCATCTTTCACTAGATAGACAAGTAGAATGTCGGTTTTTATATGGCATTCTCTGTAGGGTTTCCATTTCCCCTTTAGCTCATGGTCTTTAAATTGTGGTTCTAGTGGTTCTTTTTTTCGTAAGGATAGAATAACTTTATTCAAAACGCTATCATCAAAACTATTCAAAAGTAATTTGTCAAAATCTTTTTGAAAAGATTTTTTAAGAATTAGTTTCAACACCTAAAGCCCTTTTTCTTTCGTTGCTGTAATTAGAAAAATCATCAACTTCTAAACTTGTTTCTTTGTTGTCTATATCTCGCATGGCTTGTTGGGTTTCAAGGTTTGGGGTCTCATGTCCAAAGCAACAATCATTAGCTCTTTTACTATCAAAGGCGAGATTTATTTCTTGTAAGAGTTTGGTTAGCTCATCTAGTTTGTTATTAAAATTTCTGTTTTGTTTTTCTAGCTCTTTATCCATTTTTTCTTTAAAGGCTATTCTGTCGTTCTGTATCTTTTTAATTTTTTGTTCTGTCTTATCCATTAAATTAAAAAGCTGTCTCTTGCTTAAATGTGAGTAGTCTTTTTGTGTAGAAGTATTAGCCATGTCTATTCCCTTAATAAAAATGATAGTTGATTATAGCATGTTTGTTTAATAAGGGGGTTAAGGGGGCTTGCCCCTTACAAATTACCAAACACATGAGCTTGCGAGATGTTTGGATAATTTGCAAATTATCCAAACATACCATATGCCTTAAAAGGCTATGTTGTTTGGTAATTTGCTTTTTGCTTCACTTCGCAAGCTCATAGCAAAAAGGTTAAAACAATTTTTCGCTCAAAATTTCTACATGCTTGATTAAAGTTTGTCTATTAGTAAAAGTGTAGCTTGAAGTGTTATCAAAATGAAATCTTATTTTTTCATTGTCTTTAAAGGTTTCAATTTTTGTAACTAGCACTTCTTTAATTTCGCCATCTTTTGGGTTATTGAACTTAAAAGAGATTGTTTTGTTAAGATAGTGGTTCTCTAAGCTCTTAATCTCATTTTGCTTATAGAAACCCTTAACTTTTTCTTGTTTAGTCTTTTTGATTTCTTGGGTGCGTAAAGTAGTTTCTATGCGATTGTGTTCGTTGGTTTTTGGCTCATGCTTAGTGTAATAAAATTCAATGCCTATGACTTTGTTGTATTTGCCATGAATTTTTTTGTATTCAATGGTGGCATAGGGTTTTTTTAAATCTATGATAAGGGGGGCTTTTTCTTTTTTGTCTATAAATGCCCCCAGCTCTTTACAAATGGGTTTAAGGATTTGGCGTTCAATATCACGCATTTCCATGTTTTTATCTATCCCCATAAACTCCATAAACTCATCAAAATTATTATTAAATCGTAGCAACTCACAATGATTGTTTTCATTTTCTATGTCATCAAATTGCTTAAGCATTCTAAAAAGCGTTTTAGCGTATTTGCTAGAGAGATTTTTAAATTGCTCTAGTTCAAATTGCGTGAAATTGCCCGTTAAATCGTTTAGTAGGTAGGTGTAATGTGGTTTATTGACTTGGACTTCTATGTCTTTAATTTGTGTTTTTTTATCATCGTAGTAGTTGATAGCAAAGGTTCTAAAAAGCATGTGGTTTTCATCTCTGCGGGGTAAGAGTATCCAAAAGTTAGCAAATTTAATGTTATTCCATAGCTTTTTGACAACTTTTGTAAGCTCTTTTCCGCTGATTTTACTATTGCCTATCATCGCCTTAATCTCGCTAGGATTAAACCTTACAAGCGTGTCATCTTGCTCTTTGAGTTTGTCAAAAATAGAGTAAAACAAATTGCTTTCTAATGCCCCTAATTTCCCTAAATAGACCTTGTAAATATCATTGTGGATTGTTACATCATTAGGTCTAACAACTTTTAAATCTTTAGCGAGTATGGCTTTTTTTTGGGTGGCTCTGGCTCTTGTAGGGTTGGTTGTTCTTGTGGTCCTTTGGTTGGTATGGGTTCTTGTTTTTGTTGGGATTTTTTTCTTTTTCAAGTTCATTTAGAAAATTTTCTGTAATGGATTTAAATTTTTGGCTAAAACCCTTTAAGATACTTGGAGTTATGTAGTCTATATAGGCTTGAATTTCTTGTTTCTGTAACTCAATTTGTGGAGTTTGTGGAAGTGTATCTAACTCTTCTAATAATTTTCGTAATTCTAATTCTTGTTTTCTAAGTTGTTCAAAATTCGTATTCATGGGCATTTAATCGCCTTTTTACTACTTGTTTTTCAAAAAGACGATATAATTACAGCAGATAGTTAAACCCCCAAGAGCTGAGAACTCTTAAGGGCTCGTTTTTAATAAAGTGGAAGTGTCAAGATTACCACTAAAACTATCGCTATAACGATTAATCGCATGGTAGTTCCTCC